>NZ_LGDB01000179.1:0-37271 GCF_001279655.1 Streptomyces sp. WM6372
CGCCCGGCCGGCGGCGGCATGACGCCGGACGGAGTCCGGCACACCGCCGGAGGCGGCCAATGAAACAGCCCCGGACGGCTGGGAGGCCAACCACTCGGTCCTGGCCCACCTCGCGGAACACCGGGTCCCCTGGAAGCCCTGAGGCCGCCCGGCCGGCGGGGCTGCCAGGGGTGCAGCCCCGGAGGCCCTGACGGGCCCGAAGGCGGCGCTCTTGCGCGGCGTTGGACAATGGAGGGTGGCCCGGAAGGATCCCGAACGCGCAGCAGGAGGACACGCATGGCAGAGCCCGAGCGGACGACCGAGCGGAAGCTGCGGCCCGCGCCGCTGCTCTTCGAGCCCTCGGAGGCCGCCACGGACCCGGAGCACTTCTTCGACCTGGAGTCGATCGAGGACCCGCGGGAGCTGCTGGCCCGCGCCACCGAGCTGACGCTCGCCTTCCGGGCGGCGCAGGAGCGGGCGGTGGAGTTCCAGGCGCTGGCCGCCGCGCAGCTCGCCGATCCGCGGCGGTTCGACCGGGTGCCGCCCGCCGAGATCGCCGCGCAGGCGGACTGGACCGAGGACTACGCGCTCAAGATGATCGAGTTCGGCGAGTCCCTCCAGCGCGAGGCGGGCCCGGACACCCCGTAGCCGAGACCGCCGGGTGCGGCGGATATCGCTTTCGACGTCGCACCTGGCATATGCGGGGCGCAACATAGCCCACCATCCCCCGCCCTGTCCCGGTTTTCCGTAACTCCCGGAAACCGGATCGCTACGCCCGGTAGACCGGTCCGCATGACGACGCTGACGACACTGACGACGGCACCCGCCTGCCCCGCCCCGCACGACGCACGCACCGCCACCCACGTCACCCCCCAGGGCGCCGCCTGGCTCGCCTCCGCGTCCGCCCACCCGCACAGCACCCTCGCGCGCTGGGAGGCCCGGGCCACCGCCCCCGCCGTGCTGCCCTGCGGGACCGCCTTCGACGTCGTCAACGTCCCGCTCGTCCTCGGCCGCCGCATGCTCGACCTGCTCTGGGCCGAGGGCCCCGGCTCCGGGCCCGTGGCCGTGCACCGCGGGCGGATGCTGCTGTTCACCTCCACCGGGACCGCGCACCGCCTCCCCGCGCTGCTCGCCTGGGAGGAGTGGGGCGGCTCCGTGCCCGCGCCGCTGTGCCACGGCCGCGGCGACGCCGTCACCGTGCCGCCGCTCGACGCCACCCCCGGGCCCTCCCGCTGGGTCGTCGCCCCCGACACCCGCACCCCCTGGCTGCCGGGACCCGAGGCGCTCCTGTGGGCGTACCTCCGCGCCGCCCGAGCTGCGGATATCGATTTTTCCTTCCGGCCATCCGCCTGCTAATGTCTTCCTCGTCAGCAAGCGCCGCTAGCTCAGTTGGTTAGAGCAGCTGACTCTTAATCAGCGGGTCCGGGGTTCGAGTCCCTGGCGGCGCACAGACGGAAGAAGGCCCCCACGCGAGCACAGACGGAAGAAGGCCCCCACGCGAGTGGGGGCCTTCTTCGTGTTCCGGCGTGCGTTCCGGCAGAACCCCACTACGTGGTGATCTTCACCGTGTACGCGCCCGACGGGGTCCGGTCCGCCACCTCGATCCTGATCCGCTCGCCCGGCACCGTGAACGACTCCCCCACCTCCAGCGGCGCGTCCGCCAGCGGCGGGTACACCGAGCGGTCCCAGCAGGCCTCCGAACCCGGATGCCCGTCGAGCACCTCGATCGGCCCGCCGCCCGACGCCGCCTCGTTGCGCACCCGGTAGACCAGGACCCCCTCCGTACAGGTGTCCCCGTCGTTGCCGGCCGAGCCCCGCGCCTCGACCGCGATCGCGCTCCCGGTGCCCGTACGGACCACCGCGAGCCGGGTCCCGCCCGTGGCGCCGGGGGCCGGGGCCTGGGCCAGCGGCAGCAGGGTGTGCAGCGAGGAGCCGGACTGCACGCAGTCCACCTGGGAGGAGTCCAGCCAGCCGAGCTTCCACTTGTGCCAGGCGAACAGGTCCGGCGCCATCCCGAACTGGCTGCCCATGACGTCCCAGTCGCCGACGTACGTGTCCCAGTCGCCCTTGCCGTCGGTCGGCCGGTGGTAGAGGTCGGGCAGGTCGAAGACGTGCCCGGTCTCGTGCGCGAGGACGTTGCGGTCCGGCGGGTGGCGCTCGAAGACGGTCACGATCCGCCGCAGGTCCGTCCCGTCCGCCCGGATCGGCCGGTCGAAGTTGACGACCTTGGTGGCGTCCGAGTCCACTCCGGGCGCGTCCGGGTCGGCGACGAAGTACACGACGTCGTACTGCGAGAAGTCCACCTCCCGGTCGGCGGCCGCGACCGCGTCCCGCAGGTAGGCCGCCCGGTCCTGGGCCGCCCAGTCACGCTGTATCCCGTACGCCGTCGACGGCTTGGGCATCTGGATCCACCGCTCCTGCGGGTGCGGCTCCAGACGGAACCTCCCGTACGAGGCCCGTTCGAAGAAGTCGCTGGTCGCGGGGAAGTAGTCGCCGGTCAGCTGCTCGGTCGTGAGGGTGGTCCGGTGGTCGGGGAAGGAGAGGAAGACCATGACCGCGTGGAGGGTGCGCTCCGGCTTGGGGTAGGAGCGGTTCCAGGTGTCGAGCCCCAGGGAGTGGTGCGCCGAGGTGCGGGCCAGGGCGCACGGCCCGGCCCCCGGATCGGCGACCGCGGGACCCGCGACGAGCGACATGGCGGCGAGTGCCGTCAGGGAGGTGAGCGCCGCCGCCGTGCTTCTCATGCGGGAGCGTTCCACTCCCCCGGGTGTCTCCTGTCGCGGCACATCGACCTCCGGTGGTGGATTCGTACCCTCTCGTCCCACCCTGAGGCGATTGTCTTACTAATGCCCTGTTCCGCTGCCCCACACGAGTGAGCGCTACGGCAAGCCGGTGACTCGGGGGTTCACCCACATGCCTACAGAACGTCACGACCGATCACCGGAGATCATCGAGGAGCTTTCGCTGCTCAGAGGCGTGCAGAAACGATCGCCCGGGATCCGTCCGGCGGGGCGTCAGCACGCCGAAGTCCCGTGCCCCGCACGGCGACGCCGCTGGATAGGGCCGTACGGTGCCTCTATGATCGGCACACTTTCCTGCACGGACACTCACGAGCACTGCGGGAGCCAACGGTGAGCGGAACCTCAGAGGGAACCGGTTCGGCGGCCGACAGCATCCGATCGGCCATTACGGAGCGTCACCAAACAGTGCCGGCCATGCCGACAACGCCGACCCGCACCGAGTCCGACCTGCGCGATTACCGGGCCGCCTTCAACGCGGCCCACCTCGCGATGGCCGTCGTCGACCGCTCCGGCCACGTCGTCGCCGCCAACGAGGCGCTGGCCGGGCTCCTCGGGAGCGAGCCGCACGCGCTCGTCGAGCAGAACGCGGCCGACCTGGTCGACCTGGGTGCCGAGGCCCGTACCTGGCAGGCGTACCAGGAGGTGCTCCGCGGCCGGCAGGCCAGACTGCGCTGCACCCGCCGGCTCAAACACCCCGACGGGCACTCCCTGTGGACCGAGGTCACCCTCGGACCCGTGCCCGGCACCCGGGACGTGCTGCTGTCCGTCGCCGACATCAGTGACCGCCGCGACCTCCAGGCCCGGCTGCGCCACCTCCAGATGCACGACCCCGTGACCCGGCTGCCCAACCGGGCGCTGTTCTTCGAGCGGCTCTCCGCCGCCCTGGAGGCCTCCTCGTACGAGCAGGGCGGCACCGGGCGGATCGGCCTGTGCTACCTCGACCTCGACGGGTTCAAGGCCGTCAACGACACCCTGGGACACCGGGTCGGCGACCGGCTGCTGACCGCCGTCGCGGCCCGGCTGACGCAGTGCGCCGACCAGTCCGGGTACGGGCGCACCGGCGGGCACCTCGTGGCCCGTCTCGGCGGCGACGAGTTCGCCCTGCTGGTCGAGGACTCCACCGGCACCGAGCAGCTCACCGACCTGGCGCGCAGCGTACTGGCCGCCGTACAGGAGCCGTTCGACCTGGCCGGGCAGCGGCTGTCGGTCTCGGCGTCGATCGGCGTGGTGGAGCGGGCCGCGGACGGGACCTCGGCGACCGGGCTGATGCAGGCCGCGGACACGACCCTGTACTGGGCGAAGGCGGACGGCAAGGCCCGCTGGACGCTGTTCGACCCGGAGCGCAACGCGCACCGCATGACCCGCCAGGCACTGACCTCGACCCTGCGGCCGGCCGTGGAGCGGGGCGAGTTCGCGCTGGAGTACCAGCCGCTCGTCGACCTGGAGAGCGGGGCGGTGCGCGGGGTGGAGGCACTGGTCCGCTGGAACCACCCCCAGTTCGGCACGCTGACGCCGAATCGGTTCATCGGTATCGCCGAAGAAGACGGGTCCATCGTCCAGTTGGGGCGGTGGGTGCTGCGGACCGCCTGCCGGCAGGCCCGGCGCTGGCAGATCGAGCGGCCCAGCGACTCCCCGGTCTTCGTCTCCGTCAACGTGGCGGTCCGCCAGGTGTGGGACTCCGACCTCGTCGGCGACGTGGCGGGGATCCTGGCCGAGACCGGACTGGCCCCGCAGCTGCTCCAGCTGGAGCTGACCGAGTCGGCGGTGATGGGCTCCGCCGGCCGGCCGCTCCAGGCCCTCCAGGCGCTGAGCGACATGGGCGTGCGGATCGCCATCGACGACTTCGGCACCGGGTACTCGAACCTGGCGTACCTGAGCCGGCTGCCGGTGTCCGTGCTGAAGCTGGACGGCTCCTTCGTACGGGGCTTCCGCTACGAGGAGGGCACCCACCCGAACCCGGCCGACGAGACCATCGTCGAGGCCCTCGTGCAGCTCGCGCACCGGCTCGGGCTGACCGTGACGGCGGAGTGCGTGGAGACCGCCGGCCAGGCGGCCCGGCTGCGCCGCGTCGGCTGCGACACGGGCCAGGGCTGGCTGTACTCGCGCGCGGTGGCCCCGGAGCTGATCGCCGAGATGATCGGCACCCACCCCGGGGCCTGAAGCCGTGGAGAGGGCGGTCACGATCGCTCGGCCATAACCGGAATCCGCCTACCGGAGCCGGTGCGCCTGAATACCCTTGCAACGATCTTGTCGCTGCCCCGGATCGGGGCGCGATCCGTTCGATCGAGGGGGAACCATGAATCCGACCCGAGCCGCACTCGTCCTGACCGCGACCGCGCTGGCCCCGGTCCTGCTGCTCTCCACGCCGTCCTTCGCCGCGGGCACGGCGGCCGCGCCCACCGCCGCGGCGGTGGCCACGATCCAGGACTCGGACGCGGACAACGCGGTCGCCATCGCCAAGCTGCTGGCGGACCCCGCCAGCGGCAAGGCCGTGAAGCGCGAGGCCCAGAAGGCCCTGGACGGCACCGCTGCCGACCGGGTCGCCTTCCTGACCACCGGCCTCGCGATCGCCCAGGACGAGGACAACATGGTCGCCATCGCCAAGATCCTGGCCGACCCCGCCACCGGCAGGGGCGTCAAGCGGGAGGCCAACAAGGCCATGAACGGCACCGCCGCCGACCGGGCCGCCTTCCTGAAGACGGGCTTCCGGCTCGCCCAGGCCGAGGACGACCGCGTCGCCGTCGGCCGGATCCTGGCCCGCCCCGGCATCAGCGACGCCCTGCGCGCGGCGGCCCAGAAGGCCATGGACGGCACGCCGGAGGAGCTGCGGTACTTCATCACGGTCGGCCAGTACCAGGTCTGACCGCCGGCGGCAGCCCTCGCCGGGGGAACGTCCCGTCCGCGCCGAGCGCCGCGTCCGACCCTGTGACACACCTCCGCCCCGCACCCGGAGTGCGGGGCGGGGCGGGGGCGTCGCTCGGCGCGGGGTGGGGGGAGATCAACAGGCGCCGAGGTCCTTCCAGACACCCCACTCACCCGTGGTGCCCGGGGTCTCGTTCTGCGTCCACCACTGGGCCTTGTACTTGCGGCCGTTGTAGGAGACCTCCTGGCCACCGGTGTAGACGGTGCCCGCGACGTACGCCGGGGTCGAGCCGCAGCCCGTGGTCGGCGGGGTGGTCGGCGGCGTCGTGGGCGGGGTGGTCGGCGGAGTCGTCGGGGGCGTGGTGGGCGGGGTCGTCGGCGGTTGCGTGGTGCCGCCGAGTGCGCCCGAGATCTGGTTCAGCAGCGTGGTGTTGTCGTCCAGGCCGAGCAGGGAGTACATCATCGCGCCGGCCAGGCCGCGCTGCTTGCCGTAGTCGACCCGGGCCTGGATCGCCTTCTGGTTCAGGCCGGTGAAGAACTCGCCGTCCTTGTAGAAGTACGAGGCCTTGGCCTGGTCGTCCCAGAAGGTGGTCGCCGGGTTGTCGACGATCCCGCCGAGCTCCTTGTAGTTGGCGATGCCGGCCTGCTGGCTGGTGGGCCGGGCACCGGAGGCGCCGGTCGCGCTCTGCGCGAGGCCGTTGGCCGCCCCGGCGGGGACGCCCTTCCAGCCGCGGTAGTAGAACTCGTAGCCCAGCGTCAGCTTGTCGGCCGGGAAGCCGCCGGCGATGCCGTAGGCCGGCTTGCCGTCGATCCAGGAGTCGATGGCGTTGTCGATGCTGTACTTCTCGGTGCCCGGGGCGATCGGGTCGGTGGGGTCGCCGGCCGGGGAGTAGAGCGGGGACTGGTGGTAGGTCGGGCCGTCGCCGTCCCAGGCGCCGTGCATGTCGTACGTCATGATGTTCGCGTAGTCGAGGTACGAACCGATCTTGTCCGTCTCGATGTACTTGATCTTGTCCTGGCCGGCCGGGAGGGCGGAGGTCAGCAGGTACTTCTTGCCGCCGTTGGCCGCGCCGTAGGCGTCGAGCTGCTCGCGGAACTCCTTGAGCAGGAGCGTGAAGTTCTGCTTGTCCTCGGGGGCGTAGTGGTTGCCCAGGTGGCCGCCGGAGGAGCCGGGGTACTCCCAGTCGATGTCGATGCCGTCGAAGATGCCGGCCGCCGCGCCCGGGCCGCCGTAACCGCCCTCGACCGGCAGGTTGCCCTTGATGTACTGGTCGATGCAGGAGGAGACCAGCTTCTTGCGGGAGGCGTCGGTCTTCGCCGCGTCGCTGAAGTACTTCGAGTACGTCCAGCCGCCGATCGAAATGTTGATCTTCAGGTTCGGGTACTTGGCCTTCAGCTGCTTGAACTGGTTGAAGACGCCGACGATCGGCTGGTCCCACTTGTCGGCGACGCCGCTGACGCTGTCCGCCGCACTGAAGGACTTCTGGTAGTCGGCGTACGAGTCGCCCGCGCCGTCACCGGCGTTGGGGTTGTTGTCGTCGCCCGCCGCCTTGTTCGCCTCGAAACAGGTGAGGTTCGTCGGGTGGATGTTGCCGAACGAGTAGTTGATGACGTCCAGCTTGCCCGCTATGCCGCGGGTGTCGAGGTGCTTGGGGTAGAAGGCGTTCCCGTACACGCTCCACTGGTCGTAGTAGGCGATCTTCACGTTGCCGCCGCCCGCGGCGGTGGCGGAGTCTGCGGCCTGTGCGGTGCCGAGCCCCGCGAAGCCCGCCATCGCTCCGGCTGCCAGCGCGGCCGTGGCGGCGGCCGCGATGAGGGGTTTACGGATGTGCATGAACTGCCTCCGGGGGGTGGGAGGGGGAAGCGAGAGGTTCGGGTGGGAGAAGTGATAGCGATCACCGGAGGTCCGAGTCAATGGTTTGGACCAAAGAAGGACTAGACCACTCGCCGGGCAAATCCCCTCGTCAGAGCCCTGCGCGCATACGAAAAACCGCTCGCCACCCCGGGTGACGAGCGGTTTAAGGCTGTCTTATGGACATCTCCGCGCAAGGTTGCGGCAACAGACCAGCCGAACGGCGGTCCGTGCCGTCCGTCAGCTCGCGGGAGTCTCCACCGGCATCCCGTACGCGTCCGCGACGAGTTCGTAGGAGCGCAACCGGGCCGCCCCGCTGTGGGCGTTGGAGGTCAGCATCAGCTCGTCGGCGCCCGTCCGCTTGGCCAGGTCGTCGAGCCCGGAGCGGACCTCGTCGGGCGTGCCGTGGACGACGTTCGCGAGCCAGCCGTCCACGAACTCCCGCTCCAGCGGGGAGAACCCGTACGCCGCCGCCTCCTCGGGCGTCGGGATCAGCCCGGGCCGGCCGCTGCGCAGCCGCAGCATCGACAGCGCGCCCGTGAGCACCTGGGCGCGGGCCTGCCCTTCGGTGTCGGCGGCGAGCGCCGAGACCCCGATCACGGCGTACGGGGCGTCCAGTACGGCCGAGGGGCGGAAGGTCTGCCGGTAGAGGTCCAGCGCGGGCAGGGTGCCGGCCGCCGAGAAGTGGTGGGCGTACGCGAAGGGCAGGCCGAGCTCGGCGGCGAGGCGGGCACTGAACCCGGAGGAGCCGAGCAGCCACAGCGGCGGCCGCCCGGCGGGGCCCTGCACGGGACCCGGCACCGCGTGGACGCGGGCGTACGGATGCCCGTCGGGGAAGTCGTCGTCGAGGAAGCGGGTGAGCTCCACGAGCTGCCGGGGGAACTCCTCGGCGGCCTCGTCGAGACGGCCGCTCCCCCGCAGGGCCGCGGCGGTGCGGCCGTCGGTGCCGGGCGCGCGGCCGAGCCCGAGGTCGACCCGGCCCGGGGCGAGCGCCTCCAGGGTGCCGAACTGCTCCGCGACGGCGAGCGGCGCGTGGTTGGGCAGCATGACCCCGCCCGAGCCGAGCCGGATGCGGGAGGTGTGGGCGGCGAGGTGGGCCAGGATCACCGCCGGGGAGGAGCTGGCCACGCCGGGCATGGAGTGGTGCTCGGCGACCCAGTGGCGGTGGTAGCCGCGGGACTCGGCGAGGCGGGCGATGTCGACGCTCGTACGCAGGGAGTCGTAGGCGGTACTGCCGCTGCCGACCGTGACGAGGTCGAGCACCGAGAGCGGGACCGGCGCGTGGCCGCGTATCGCGCCCCGGATCGGATCCTCGCCGCCTCGGCGGCCCCCGGGATCTTCGCGGCCGTCCCGGTCCGCACCCCGACCCGCGTCCCCGGTGTCACTCATAGTCGCTCCCGCCTCGCTTCGCCGTCCGTACGAAGAACTCGAACCATCGGCGGCGCGCGGGCATTCCCGGCGTTCGCGGGCAGCGGGCGTGACCTTGGCATATGCCAGCGGAGTAGACGGAGGCAGGAGGGCGTGATCGAGCCATCAATCTCATCAACAGGCGCTCCACGTGGGCCTCTTGATGGCTATCGTGGTAGGGCAAGCGGTAACAACCTGCTAGGGGGAAAACCGTGGCGCTGAAGCCCGAGCCGACCGCGCCGTTCCACTCGGTGCAGTACGCCCTGCGCGTACTCGAAACGATCGCCCGCCACACCGGCGGTGTGACCGATGTACAGATCGCGCGCGAGACCGGCCTGCCCGCCGTCCATCTCGCCCCCATGCTCCTCATGCTGCGCCGCGAGGGGTACGTACTCCAGGTGTCCGACGGCGCCTACGCCATAGGCGACTCCCTGGTGCTGCTCGGCTCCGGCATAGACCGGCAGCAGGCGCTCCAGAACAAGCTCCAGGACACCCTGGACCGGCTCCGGGACTCGGTGGGCGCGGCGGTCTACATCAGCCGGTACGTGGACGGCGAAGTGAAGATCACGCAGTTCGCGGACAGCCCGCGCACCCCGAAGGTGCACGAGTGGGTCGACTTCCGCTCCGCGGCGCACGCCAGCGCGGTCGGCAAGTGCCTGCTGACGCAGCTCGACCAGAACGGGCGGCGCGACCACCTCTCGCGGCACAAGATCGCCCGGCTCACGTCGAAGACGATCGTGAACGAGCGGATCCTCTTCTCCAAGCTGGACGCCCAGCCGGCCACGGTTCCGGTGCTGGACCTCCAGGAGTACGCGGTGGGCACCGTCTGCGCCGCGGTACCGATCACGGCCGGGGCCTCGGTGGGCTGCCTGGCCCTGTCGATGCCGGTCGAGCACGCGCACCGGCTGCGGGCCGCGGCGGAGGCGCTGAACCGGAAGGCCGCGCCCCTGCTGCTGTCGCTCACGCTCTGAGGGCCGGGCCGCGAGCGCCGGGCCCGGGCGGCCGTGACGCGCGGAAGGCCGGAGCGGAACCGGAAAACACTTCGGGCGGTTCCCGGTGAACCGGGAACCGCCCGAAGTACAGGTGCGCCGCCAGGGACTCGAACCCCGGACCCGCTGATTAAGAGTCAGCTGCTCTAACCAACTGAGCTAGCGGCGCCTGACAGAGAAAATACTACCTGGTCCTCAGGGGTGCTCAAAACCAATACCCGGGGGGCGCCGCGGATCGCCGATCAGCGCTCCAGGAGCTCGCCCCGGCCGTGCGCCGCGTACGCCGCCAGCAGCCCGGCGAGGTCCGCCGGTCCCAGGAGGCGGTAGCCGGAGCCGCCCGGCGGGGACCACCAGACCGGGTCCGGGCAGCGGAAGCCGGAGCGGCGCAGGGCGGCCCGGTGGATCTTGTTGGTCGCCGTCACCGGCATGGACTCCACGATCCGGACGTAGCGCGGGGACATCTTCGTGCCCAGGTCCGGCTGGGCGGCCAGGAACGCGGAGAACGCCTCCGGCGAGAACCGCTCCCCCTCCTCCAGGGCCACCGCCGCCATCACCTGGTCGCCGGCCACCTCGTCCGGCACCGCGTACACGGCGACCGCGGCCGCTGCGGACCAGCGCGCCAGGACGTTCTCGATCACCGCCGCGGCGAGGTTCTCGCTGTCGACCCGCAGCCGGTCGTCCGTACGGCCCGCGAAGTAGAGGAAGCCGTCCGCGTCGCGGAAGAAGAGGTCGCCCGTCCAGTACCAGCCGTCGCGGGTCCGCGCGGCCTGCGCCTCGGGGTTGCGCCAGTAGCCCTCGAACAGGCTCCGGCCGCGGTTGACCAGCTCGCCGATCGCCGCGGAGCCGTTGAGGAGGCGGCCCCGCCCGTCCAGGACGGCCGGCGGGCACTCCGCTCCCGTCTCCGGATCGATCACCGCCAGGTCGTCGCCCGCCCCGGCCCGGCCCAGGGCGCCCGGCGGGGTGTCCGGGGTGCGCTGGACGGAGGCGCCGCCCTCGGTGGCCCCGTACCCCTCCACCAGCCGGACCCCGAACCGCTCGGCGAA
Source organism: Streptomyces sp. WM6372 (assembly GCF_001279655.1). Lineage (NCBI taxonomy): Bacteria > Bacillati > Actinomycetota > Actinomycetes > Kitasatosporales > Streptomycetaceae > Streptomyces > Streptomyces sp. WM6372. The sequence goes on from NZ_LGDB01000179.1 coordinate 10,931, forward strand.
GCGGGCCGCGTCCACCGCGCCGGCCTCGGTGCCGAAGCCGAGGCGCAGGCAGTGGTCGCGGTCGTCGGGGCGGGGCTCGGTGGCCAGCAGGTACTGGACGGCCCGGCCGACGTAGGTGAAGTACGTCGCCCCGTACGCGCGGACGTCGGCCAGGAACGCGGAGGCCGAGAAGCGGGGGCGCAGCGCCACGGCCGCGCCACCGGCGAGGGCGGGCAGCCAGTCGGCGATGACCGCGTTGCCGTGGAAGAGCGGCATGCAGACGTAGTGGACGTCGTCGGCGGTGACCGAGAACTGCCGGACCAGCGAGTGCGCGGCGGCGGCCAGCCGGCCCTGGCTGCAGAGGGCGGCCTTGGGGGCGCCGGTGGAGCCGGAGGTGAAGTAGAGGAGGAAGCGGGAGCCGGGGGCGGGGGCGGCGAGCACCGCCTCGCCCGGCTTCGCGCCCGCGTACGGGGCGAGCAGGGCGGCGTACTCCTCGGAGTCGGTCACGAGGATCCGTACGCCGGGCAGGTCGAGCCCGCGCAGCAGCGGCAGGTGGGCGCGCTCGGTGACCAGGATCCGGCAGTCGGTGTGCAGGATGTCGCGCGCCAGCTCGGGACCGCGCCGGGTGGGGTTGATCCCGGCGACGGCGGCCCCGGCGAGGGCCGCCGCGCCGAGCCAGAACGGGAACTCGGGGGTGTTGTCGAGCAGGACCCCGATGTGCGGTTCGGCGCCCTGGTCCGCCGGCAGGAGGTCGACGAGCAGTGCGGCGCGCGCGGCGGCCTCCTGGGCGCTCCGGTGGCGGCTGAGGACGGCGGTGTGCGTGCTGCCGCCGTACATCAGCCCCGGCCGGTGGTCGCCCCATTGGCGCGCTATGAGCTCCGCGACGGTTTCGGGTGTCGTCCGCATGCCGCCGGAGGGTAGCTGACGTCTCGTCAGAACTGAACGTCGGAGCAGGAGTAGAAGGCCATGGCGGTGTCGTTGACCGTCCAGACGGCCAGGATCATGTGCCGGCCGGTCTTTCCGCTCGGCATGGTGCCCTGGTGGACCGTGGTCATGTCGGGCCGGGCGCCGTTGTAGGTGACGGTGAGGAAGGGCTGGGATTCGAGGGACGCGCGGGTCAAGGGCCTGGTGGGGTCCCAGCCGTTCTTGGTGACGTAGTACTTGAAGTCGGTGGTGGAGTGGTTGGCGGTGAACTGCCACCGGAAGCCGTAGCTCTGCCCGCTGGTCACCTTGGTGGTGGGCCAGGCGCCGCCGCGCGGGTCGTCGAGCTGCGCGAACTCGCTGTGCCCGCCGGAACATATCCGGCCGTCGGCCGGACCGGCGGCGGGGAAGCCCTTGTAGCCCTCGACGCTCTGCGGCTCCCACTGGATCGGGCCGCAGTCGGCGACGGTCTTGTTGGCGCAGAGCTTCTGGCGGCTGATGGGGGTGTCGGTGTAGCCGTGGCTGCTCGCGGTGGGGGCGGTGAGCAGCGCCAGGCCGGCGATGACGCCGAGGCCGAGCGTGGCGGCGCCGGCTCGTCTGGGCAGGTGAACGGGCATGCGGATGGGACGCATGATGCTCCTTGAACGTGGGGGGGAGTCCGATGAGAGCGTGCGCGCAAGCGTGGGGATTCAGGTCTAGACCAAGTACCAGGCTATTGACGGGAGTTGGCCATGTCCAGACCAATGGGAGAACGGGTGGCCCGGCAGATCCCGGCCACCCGTTCCCCGTCCCCTGCGTCCCTCGTCCGACTGTTCGCGTTCTCCGTGTGCCTGTGCCCTACTCCGGACGCCCGGTGTAGAAGGCGACCGTGAGGTCCTTCACGAGGGCCTTGCGCTCGTAGTCGTCCAGCTCGACGAGCCCGCGCGAGGTCAGCCGGTGGACGGTGTCGTCGACCGCGTCCACGACCGAGGTCAGCACCGTGTCCCGGTGCTTGGCGTCGATCGCCGCGACCCGGCGCCTGCGCATGGCCTCGGCGACCTCCGGGGCGTACTCGATCCGGGTCGGCTGGGCCGAGTACACCTCGATCCCGACCGCCTCGGTCTCGGTCGCCAGCATCCGGGTCAGCGCGTCTCCGACGGCCTCGGAGTCGCGCAGCGTCGGGGCGTCCTCGTGGAAGGCGTCGGCGGGCAGCTGGGACAGCACCCGGGCCATGGCCGATTCGACCTGCTCGGCAAGGTACTCGGTGTGGTCCTCGACGGCGAGGGTGGCCCGGGCCGTGTCCTTGACCTGCCAGACGACCTGGACGACGACCCGCAGGGCCAGGCCCCCGGAGTCCACGGCGGGCATGGGCTCGCTGCGCCAGTGCCGCAGCCGGACGTCGACGCGGCGGCGGAGCAGGAGGGGGCTCACCCAGGTGAGGCCGGTACGGCGGACCGTGCCGCGGTAGCGGCCGAAGAGGGTCAGCACCCAGGCATGGCCGGCCTTGGCGCGGCCGAGCCCGCCGAGCGCGAGCAGCGCGACGATGCCGAGGAAGGCGAGCGGGGGCCAGTGGGTGGCGCGGAGCCCCTGGTAGGCGCGGGGGGTCGCGCCGAAGGCGGCCACGAAGGCGGCGGGGACGGCCCCGGCCCGCCAGAGCACCGCCAGGCAGCCGGTGAGCGCGAGCCCGCCGACGCCGACGCCGACCCAGCCGGGCAGTACGGGCCCGCGGTGCTCCCGCAGCCGCTCGTCCCCGCGCGGCACCCGCCGCCCGGGGGCGGGCCGCGCCGCGCCGGGCCGCACGGCGGGGGCCGCTTCCCGGGCGGGCGCCGGGGCCGGCGCCGCGACCGGGCGGGACTCCGCGGGGAACGGCAGGTGCACGGGCACCTCGGTGACGGCTGCCCCGCGCGCGGCCCCGCCCCGCGGCGGATCCTCCGGGTCCCCGTCCGCCATCCCCCGCGCCACGGCCAGCGCGACGATGTCCCCGGCGGCGGGCCCGGGCACCCCGCCGCCGCGGCCCTCCTCCGGGTCCACCTCGGCCTGGGGCTGCGGAACGTACGGGACGTGCGCCGCGGGCCCGGCCTCCGATCCGCCCTCGGGGGCCGCGGGCGGCCAGGGCTCGCCGTACCGCTGCGCGGGGCGGTCCGCCCCCGCCTCGGAACCTGCGCCCGGCCGGACCTGGGGCCGGGTCCGGTCTTCGCCCCGGGGGACGGCGGGCGGCCACGGCTCGCCACGCGTGGGCGCGGGACCGTCCGCGCCCGGCTCCGCCGCGGGGCGGGCCGGGGGCCAGACCTGGGCGTGCGGGGACGGGGGTTCGGCGGCAACGGCCGGGCCGTCGAAGCTCCGCAGGCGCAGGGTGGACACCCCCGGGTGCGCCGTCGGGGCCGGTACGGAGACCGGCGGATCGGGCTCCAGGCCGTACTCGGCACGGTCGCCGGCCCCGGCCAGCGCGTGCACCGGCTCGGGCTCGACCCGGATCCGCGCCGCCGGGACCTCGCTCACGGCGCAGTCCGCCGCCGGGCGCCCGTGCGGGAGGGCTACCCCGCCCGGCCCGGCCACCATCGCGGCGGGGACCCCGGCCACCCAGTCCGGGCCCGCGGGGTCCCCGGCGTCCACGCCCGGAACCGCGGTCGTCGACGCGGGCGGCCGGGCCGGTTCGGCGAGCCCGACGGCCTCGGCCGCCGCCCCGAGCACCCGCTCCGCCGGGGGCTCGGACCCGGAACGGGCCGGGGCCCCGATCGCCGCCGGGGCGGCGTCCCCGGCCGGCACCCCGAACTCCGCACCGGAGCGGGTCGCGTGGACGAGCCGGTCCATGGCTGCGGCGGCGTCGGCGGGAGCCTCGAACGGGGCCGGGATCACGGCCGCGGCCACCGGCTCCGGAGCCGGCCGGGCCACGGCCGGGAGCTCGGGCCGGGCCTCCGGCAGGAGGTCGGCCTCCGGCTCGGGGCGCGCCGCCGGCGGGTCCGGGATCGCGGCCGCGGCAGCGATCGGCTCAGCGGCAGCGATCGGCTCCGCAGCCGGCCGGTCGGCCCGCGGGGCCGGGGCCGGGGCGGGTGCCACGGCGGGTGCCACGGCTTCGGCGGGTGCGGGCGGTGTCGGTTGCGGGCGGAGGGCCGGGGCGTCGCCCGTGGCTCGCATCGCCGGGGCCTGCGGGGGCGCGGGCGGTACCCGGAAGGTGCCCGTCGTCGAAGTGGTGCGCGTGGGGTACATCGTTGCCTCCGTCATGCGAACAGCCGGCGCCAGGTTTCCGGGCCCGGGTAGCCGTCGGCCGCGGCTCCGCGCCAGCCCTGGGCTCGCTGGAAGGCCTCGACGCTGCGACGGTCGGCCTCGCTCCAGCGGGGCCCCGGGCCGGACGTGTAGTTCTTGCCGAAGCCCTTCTTCACCAGCTGGCGGCCAAGGGCGGTGATGAACGGGTTCGAGGACCCGGGGCGGAACACCGACGACCCCGGATAGCCCGGCAGTCCGTCCGCGCTGCCCGGCACCCCGGCCGGACCGCCGGGCGTCCCGGCAGAGCCCGGCGTCCCGGCAGCACCCGGCGCACCGGCGTGCCCCGGCCTGGGGGGTGAGCCCGGGGCGCCCTCCACCGTGGGGCGGATGTCGTTGCCCTTGTGCTCGACCAGAAGTTGCCAGGTGTGCGCGCCCGGGATGCCGTTGGCGTCCGTGCCCGTCCAGCCCTGCGCGCTCTGGAAGGCCTGCGTGGCCAGCCGGTCGGCGTCGCTCCACGCCGTGCTCGCGCCCTTCGGGTAGAAGCGCCGCCCGCCCCGCTCGATCAGCATCCGGCCCAGCTGGGCGACGTACTCGTTGTTCGCGCCCGGACCGAACTGCGTGGCGCCGGGGAAGACCGTCGGGACCACCGGCTTGGGGTCGGTCGCCGCCGGGTCCTCGGCGAGGCCGGCCGTCACCCCGTTGAACCGGTAGGGGACGTACTTCGTCGCGTTGTTCCAGTAGCCGTACGGAGTGGCCCCCGTGCGCGTGTTCGGACGGGTCTGCTCGTAGGCGACGTAGTGCGTGCGCGTCTCGTCGACCCACCCCCCGAAGAGCACCACGTGCGAGCCGTTGGTCGGGTCCGACGGGTTGTGGAAGAGGAGCATGTCCCCCGGCAGCAGCTCCTCCTTCGTGATCTTGGTGGCGAATTTGTCGAGGCTGCCGGTCCACTCGTTCGTACCAAGGTTCCAGGCCATCGAGACGTAGCCGGAGCAGTCCTGCCGGTAGCCGTCCGACCAGTACGTGGACATGCTGTACGGGACCTTCGCGTCCAGCCACACCTTCGCCCGCGTGATGATCGACGCCCGGTCGATCCGCTTGACGGCCGACGGCGCCCCGGGCGCACCCGCCGGCTTCGCCGGAGCCGGGCGTCCGTGCAGCGGGGACCGGCCGCCCTGCGGGGAGCCGGGGGTGTCGAGGGAGACCGGCCCCGGGCCGGGGACCGGGGTGGCCGCCGCCAGGGCCGCCGAACCGCCACCGCCGAGGACCACGCCCGCCGCGGTGGCGAGCACCAGCGCCCGGCGGGCGCCGCGGGCGGCCGGGTGGCCGCCGTCCCGGAGCGGTATGGCCCGCGCGCGGGCGAGGGCACGGCGGCGCTGCGCGCAGCCCGGGCAGACGCAGTCGCCTGCGGGCTCGTACTCCTCGAAAGCGGGCACCGGCATCGGCACCGGCATCGCTGCCGGCTCCATCGGCGCAGGCATCTGCACATGCATCGGAGGCTGGATCGTCATGCGGTTCCGTCCACTCCCCTGCTCGTCGCTGGTCAGGCGGGCCCCACATCTGTCGGGGCATCAGATTCGGCTCGGCCCAGACATATCGTGCACGATAAACCCCTCAAACATGGGTTAATCGGACAAGGCGGGCGCGGCCGGTCACGAGCACCACTGGAGGTGGGGTAGAGTTTTCTCTGTCAGCAGGCGCCGCTAGCTCAGTTGGTTAGAGCAGCTGACTCTTAATCAGCGGGTCCGGGGTTCGAGTCCCTGGCGGCGCACAGACGGAAGAAGGCCCCCACGCGAGAAGGCCCCCACGCGAGTGGGGGCCTTCTTCGTTTCCTCTCACGCCGGCGCGCCGGGCCGGACCCCTCCCGTCAGGTAGGCCGACACGACCACGTTCGCCGTGTACTCCTTGGCCGCCTTGTCGTACGTGCCCCCGCAGGTCACCAGGCGCAGTTCCGCCCGGCCCTTGATCCGCGGGCCGTACGCCCGGTGCGCGTCGAAGCGCGCCCGCTCGTAGACCCGTACGTCCTCGATCGTGAACTCGGCGACCGACCCGTCCGCCCGGACCACCCGCACCGTGTCGCCCGGCCGCGCCGTGCTCAGGCCGTAGAACACCGCCGGCTTCGACGCCGTGTCCACGTGCCCGACCAGCAGCGCGGCCCCGGCCTCGCCCGGCTTGGCCCCGCCGCCCCACCAGCCCACCGTGCCGGGGCGGTCGTACGGCGGCGGCTCGATCGCGCCCTGGGCGTCGAGGCCCCGGGAGACCACCGGCGCCTGGATGCCCATCGACGGTACGTCGACCCGCGCGGGGAGGGACGCCGCCAGCGGGGTGTGCGCCGCGGGCAGCCCCGGGACAGGCAGCGCCGACCCGCCGGCCGGCCCCGACGAGGTGCTCGGCGGGACGCCGGTGATCTCCCGGCCCCACAGCCACAGGCCGAGCACCAGCACGGACCACGCGGCGAAGGTCAGCAGCCGCCCGCCGCCGGAGGACCTCGGCTCCCCCGGGCCCGTCACCGGCGCGCCCTCACTCGCCGCTGCGGCGCCGGCGCAGGGTCAGCGCCCGGAACGCGACGGCCAGCGTGGCCGCGGCGGCCAGCACGGCGCCGATCACGGTGTGCGGGAGGCCGGGGCCCTCGCCGCCGTGGTTCTTCCTGGCCGCCGCCGCCTGGTCCTGCGACTGAGCCTGAGCCTTGGCCTGGTCCTGCGCCGCCTGGGCCGCCCGTACCGCCCGGTCCGTCGCCGCGAGCTCGGCGGACATCCCGCCGCCGCCCGCGTGGACGGGCCAGACGGGCGTCTGGTGGGGGTTCGGCCGGTCGCGGTCGCGCTCCTGTTCGCGGCCGTCGCGGCGGCGGACCACTTCGACGGTGCCGCGGGCGCGGTCCTCGCCCCCGTCACACTTCACCTTGATGTCGTGCCAGCCGGGCTGGGCCGTCGAGCTGATCATCGCGTCACCCGAGAGCGACTTGTCCCCGTCGCGGCCGGAGGACAGGTGGACCTCCGACACGAACACGGCGGATTTGGCCGTCGCCCATTTGTCCTCACAGCCGTGGACGCGCAGCTTGACCTGCGCCCCCGGTTCGGCCTGGCGCGGATCGACCGAGACGCTGCCGCTTTTCTCCTCGCCGGCCGCCAGGGCGGCGGGCGAGGACACGGCGGTGAGCGCCGTCAGGGCGACGGCCACCCCGGTGACACGGAGAGCGAACAGAGCACTGCGCATGGTGAACCTCCTCAACAAGGAGATTCACGCGCGGCGCACCGCTCCGCATCCGGAGCGCCGCGCGCTTGACCCGTTCGGATCAGACGAGATCGACCAGGTCGGCGATCGAGTCGACGGTCTTGGTCGGCCGGTACGGGAACTTCTCGGTGTCCGCAGCGGAGGTCAGCCCGGTCAGCACGAGGAAGGTCTGCATCCCTGCCTCCAGCCCGGCCAGGACGTCGGTGTCCATCCGGTCGCCGATCATCGCGCTGCTCTCGGAGTGCGCGCCGATGGCGTTCAGGCCGGTCCGCATCATCAGCGGGTTGGGCTTGCCGGCGAAGTACGGCTGCTTGCCGGTCGCCTTGGTGATCAGCGCGGCGACGGCGCCGGTGGCGGGCAGCGGGCCCTCGGTGGAGGGGCCGGTCTCGTCGGGGTTGGTGCAGATGAAGCGGGCGCCCGCGTTGATCAGGCGGACCGCCTTCGTCATCGCCTCGAAGCTGTACGTACGGGTCTCGCCGAGGACCACGTAATCGGGCTCGTGGTCGGTCAGGATGTAGCCGATGTCGTGCAGGGCCGTGGTCAGTCCGGCCTCGCCGATGACGTACGCGGTGCCGCCCGGGCGCTGGTCGTCGAGGAACTTCGCGGTGGCGAGCGCCGAGGTCCAGATGTTCTCGACGGGGACGTGGAGGCCCATGCGGGAGAGGCGGGCCTGGAGGTCGCGCGGGGTGTAGATGGAGTTGTTCGTCAGGACCAGGAAGGGCTTGCCGGAGTCGCGCAGCCGCTTGATGAAGGCATCGGCGCCGGGGATCGGGGTGCCTTCGTGGATCAGGACCCCGTCCATGTCGGTGAGCCAGGATTCGATCGGCTTGCGCTCTGCCACTGGATTGTTCTCCGCTCTCGGTGGCCGTACCTCTGACCTGTGACCGCCGACCTGTGGCCTGTGGTCTCTACCACCCTATCGGGGCCGGGCCGTGGACGCCGAGGGCGTCCACGGCCCGGACCTCTGACCGGCCGCGTGGATCAGCCGAGCTTGACGTTGTCGACGGTCCAGTACCAGTTGTTGGTGCCGGCGTAGCGGAAGCGGACCTGGACGTCGGTGGCGCCGGCCGGGACCTGGAGGGTCAGGGACTCCGCCTTGGCGACCGCGTCGGCGGTGTAGCTCTTGACGACCGTGGGCGTACCGCCGTTGTAGGAGACCAGGACCTGGGCGGTCTGGCCGGCCTCGTGGTGGTAGTGGGTCTGGAAGGTCAGGTTCGCGGACGAACCCGTCGTGCCTCCCGTCACCGCCCACTTGGGGGTGATCAGGGTGGAGTCGTAGGAGCCGGTGTGCGACTTGTCGTCCCACTCGTCGGAGTCGGCGACGGCGAACACGTCACGGGAGCGGACGTTCAGCTCGCGCCACTGGTCGCGCTGGGACTGGCTCCAGAACTCGTCGGTCGCGAAGGCCCAGCCGGCCCACTCGGTGACACCGCCGGTGCCCATCTTGGAGTTGTCGACGGACCAGCCGGCCGGCGGGGTGTGCGTGAAGCCCTTCACGCCCGCCGGGATGCCCGTCTCGTCCACGCGGGCCTGGAGGTTGGGGCGGAGGGTGTCGAACGGGTCGTTGTCGTCGGGGGCGTTCAGCGGTATGCCGTCGATCGCCGGGCCGGGGTTGACCCCGACCTGCGCCATCGCGGTGGCCGCCACGTCGACGAGCTTGACGTCATTGCGGACCGAACCGGCCGGGATGCCGGCGCCCTTGGCGATGACGAAGGTGCCGCGCTCCTGGATGGTGGAGCCGCCGTGGCCGCCCGCGTCGGTGTGCCCGTGGTCGGTGGTGACCAGGATCTTCCAGTTCTCCTGGGCGTACGTGGGGCGGTCCTGCACGGCGGTGAGCAGCTGGCCGACCATCACGTCGACGCGGCCGATGGCGTCGAGGTACTGCTGGCTGGCGGCGCCGTACGCGTGCCCGGCGCCGTCGACCTGGCCGAAGTAGACGAACGCGGCGTCCGGGTTCTGGCCCTGCAGTTCGGCGGAGGCCGCGGCGGCGATCTTCGGGTCCTCGGTGCCGTAGCCGTCGCGGTCGCCCTTGAGGCTGAGGCGCTTGTCGACCTTGGCCGAGAAGATCGGCCCGCCCGCGTCGGTGGAGGTGATGGGCTCCCAGTCGGCGGCCGCGTAGGTGTTGAGCGACGGCTTGGCGTTCTCGATGCGGGTCAGGAAGTCGGGGTAGGCCGTGTAGTTCTTGCCGGTGAAGGTGTTGTCCTTCACGCCGTGCTTGTCGGGCCAGACGCCGGTGGCGATGGTGGACCAGCCGGGGCCCGAGGAGGTGGCGGCCATCGGGTTCGCGTAGAGGGTGCTCTTCGCGGTGAGGCCCTGGGCCATCAGGCCTTGCAGGTTGGGGGCGTTGGCGGCCTTGACGCGGTCGAGGACCGTGCCGTCGATGCCGATGACGAGGACCTTGTCGGTGGTGGCGGCGGTGGCGGCGGCCGTCCCGGCGGTGGCGGTGTGGGCGCCGAGGGCGGTGGCGAGCAGGGCCGTGGCGGTGGCGGTCACGGCGAGGGCGCGTCCTGACAGGACAGTGGGCACGTACTCCTCCGGGAGTAATCGTGGGGAAGGCGCGGGTGGGCATGCGCGGGGTCCGGACCGAAGGTGCGGTTTTCGGTCCAGACCCGTTATGCAAGCGTCACTTTCCTGGTCGGGGGTGACCAGGAGGCGACCAATCAGCTGCCGGTCGCCGACTTCCACGCGTCGACGTAGGTCGCCAGGTTCTTGTCGATGTCGGCCCAGTCCGGCTCGAAGACCTCGACGCCGGTCATCAGCTTGGTGAGTTCGACGGCGTTGGCGTCGGTCGGCTTGACGTCGGTGCGCGCGGGGAAGCCGCCGCCGACCTCGCTGACCAGCTTCTGGGCGTCCTCGCTGAGCAGGAAGTCGAGGAGCTTCTTGCCGTTCTCGGTGTGCGGGGCCTTGTCCACCAGGCCGGCCGCGTACGGCAGGGCGAAGGTGGTCGGCTTGCCGCCGTCCTTGGCCGGGAACCAGATGCCCAGGTTCGGCATGGACTTGGACTGCGCGAAGTTCATCTGGACGTCGCCGTTGGCGACGAGCAGCTCGCCCTTGTCGGTCTTCGGCGCGAGCTTGCTGGTGGAGGAGGACGGGCCGACGTTGTTGGCCTGGAGCTTCTTCAGGTACTCCAGCGCCGGCTCCTTGCCGCCGAAGTCGTGCATCGCCTTGACGAGGACGGCGGTGCCGTCGCCCGCGACGCCCGGGGTGGAGTACTGGAGCTTGCCCTTGTACTTGGCGTCCAGCAGCTCTTCCCAGGTCTTGGGCGCCTCCGTGAGCTCCTTCTTGTTGTAGACGAAGCCGAAGTAGTTGTTGACGACCGAGGTCCACTTGCCGTCGGCGGCCTTGTTGGCGCCGTTGACCTTGTCGGATCCCTGCGGCTTGTAGGCCTGGAGCAGGCCCTTGCCGTCCGCCTGCTGGATGAACGGCGGGAGGGTGACGATCACGTCGGCCTGGGTGTTGGTCTTCTCGCGGACGGCGCGCTGCACCATCTCGCCCGAGCCGCCCTCGACGTACTTGACCTCGATGCCGGTCTTCTTCGTGAACTCGGCGAAGACCTTGTCGTACCAGCCGTCGCCCTTCTCGCTCTTGAGGCCGTCGGCGCTGTAGACGGTGACGACCTTCTCGCCGCCGCCCTTGGACTCGGCGGGGGTGGCCGAGCCGCCGCAGGCGGTGAGGCCGCCGGCGAGGGCGAGGCTGCCGGTGACGGCGGCGGTGACACGGAGGAGGCTGCGACGACCGTTGGGGTTTCTGGACATGGGGAAGAACTTCCTTACGGGGGAAAGGGAGTCAGCGGTACGCGGCTCTGGTGCGGATGCGGGAGACGGCCAGGAGGACCAGCAGGGTGGTGGCCATCAGGACCACGGCGACGGCGGACCCGCCGAAGAGCGAACCGCGGTCGGTGGCGGTGAAGATCCGGACCGGGAGGGGCATCCAGTCCGGCGGGTAGAGCATCATCGTGGCGCTCAGCTCGCCCATGGACAGGGCGAAGCAGAGTCCGGCGGCCGCCGTCAGGGACGGCAGCAGGAGGGGGAGCTTGACCCGCCACAGCACGTACGCGGGACGGGCGCCCAGGGAGGCCGCCGCCTGTTCGTACGCGGGGTCGAGACGAACGATGGCGGCCGAAACCGACTGATAGGAAAACGCCGTGACAAGAATCGTGTGCGCCAGGATCACGATTGAGCTGGTGCCGTTGAGCAGCAGCGGGGGCTTGCTGAACGCGACCAGGACGGCCAGGCCCACGACCACGGACGGCACGGCGACCGGCAGCATGAACAGGGCGTCCAGGGACCGCTTCCCGCGCCGCTTCAGCCGGGCCGCGGCCAGCGCGGCCCAGGTCCCGACGGTGAGCGCGAGCAGGCTCGCGACGAGGGCGGTCACCAGCGAGGTGGTCAGCGCCTGGAGGGATTCGCCCTGCACGGCGGAAGCGTAGTTCTCCGTCGTCGGGCCGGAGGGGAAGGCCCCGGACCAGTGGGTGGAGAACGACGCGGTCACCACGACGAGCAGGGGCAGGGCGAAGAGCGGCAGGAAGAGGAGACCGAACAGGCCCCAGGCGGCCCAGCGGCCGGTCTTGCTATGCACCAGCACGCTTGCTCACCACCCGGTAGAGGCCGAACAGGCCGACGGAAATCGCGATGTTGACGACGGCGACCACGCAGGCGGCCGAGTAGTCGGACTCCAGGATCGCCTTGCCGTAGACGAGCATCGGGAGCGTGGTGACGTCCTTGGCCCCGGTGAACAGCACGATGCCGAACTCGTTGAGGCACATGACCAGGACGAGGCTGCCGCCGGCGGCGAGCGCCGGGAGGGCCTCGGGGAGGATCACGCGCCGGATGATCCGGGCGGGCTTCGCGCCGAGCGAGGAGGCCACCTCCAGCTGGGCGGTGTCCAGCTGGGAGAAGGCGGCGAGCAGCGGGCGCATCACGAAGGGCGTGAAGTACGTGATCTCCGCGAGCAGCACGCCCCACGGGGTGGTGAGGAAGTGGAACGGCCCCTCGGCGCTGCCGCTCACGTCGGTCCACAGCCCGTTGGCCATGCCGACCGTGCCGTAGATGAAGAGGAGGGCGAGGGTGATGAGGAAGGAGGGGAAGGAGAGGAAGACGTCGATGAACTTCGCGACGGCCTTGGCCCCGGGGAAGGGCACGAAGGCGATGATCAGCGCGAGTACGAAGCCGAGGACGAGGCAGCCGACGGTGGCTCCGGCGGCCAGCCAGACCGTGGTCCCGAGCGCCTCGCGGAAGGAGTGCGAGCGGAAGACGGAGGCGTACGCGTCGAAGGCGCCGCCGCCGTTCTCGGGGCTGAAGGACTGCTGGACGACCAGGGCGAGGGGGTAAAGGAAGACCAGCGCGAGCGCGGCCACGGGCGGCAGGGACCAGAGCCAGCCGGGCACGGTACGGGGTCCGCGCGCGGCGTGGGCCGCGGGGCCGCCGGGGTCTCCGGGGCCGCCGGGGGATCCAGGGGCTCCGGCCGGCGCGGAGCTCCGTACGGTCTGCTGCCGGGTCCGCGTCCCGCCATTGGTCTGGGGTGGGATCGGGGGCTGGTGCGGGGTCTGCTGCGGGACGGTCGTGGCGGCCGGTGCGGGGACCTCAGCCATCGGAGACTCCCGCCGACAGCAGGACCGCGTCCCGGGGCTCGAAGTGCAGGGTGACGTGGTCGCCCAGCGCCGGGGTCTCGCGCAGCTCCGGCAGGTCCGCCTTGATCCGGTGGCCCTCGACGTCCACGTACAGGCGGTGCGTGGAGCCGCGCCACTGGACCTCGGTGATCGTCCCGCTCAGCGCGTTGGGACCGGCGCCGAGACCGAGCAGGTGCGGCCGTACGCACAAGGTGGCGTGCGCTCCGGGGACGGCGCGCCCGCGGTCGAGCTCCAGGGCCCGCCCCGCGAAGAGCGCCCCGGACTCGGCGACGGTCACCGGCAGCAGGTTCGCGTTGCCGACGAACGAGGCGGTGAACTCGGTGCGCGGCGCCCGGTACAGCTCCTGCGGCGTCCCGCAGTCCTGGAGCCGGGCCTTGTCCATGACCGCGATCCGGTCGGCGAGCGTCAGCGCCTCCACCTGGTCGTGCGTGACGTACAGAATCGATACGTCGGGCAGTTCGCGGTGCAGCCGGGCCAGTTCGGCGAGCATCCCGGAGCGCAGCTGCGCGTCGAGCGCGGACAGCGGCTCGTCGAGCAGGAGCACCCCGGGCCGGATCGCCAGCGCGCGGGCGATCGCCACGCGCTGCTGCTGCCCGCCGGAGAGCTCGCGCGGGTAGCGCTTGGCGTACGCCGCCATGCCGGTCATCTCCAGGGCCTCGGCGACGCGCCCGGGTATCTCGGCCTTGGGGGCCTTCTGCGCCTTGAGGCCGAAGGCCACGTTGTCCTCGACCCGCATGTGCGGGAAGAGCGCGTACTGCTGGACGACCATGCCGATGCCGCGCTTGTGCGGCGGGAGCGCGGTGACGTCCCGGCCGCCGATCAGCACCCGGCCCGCGGCCGGCCGCACGAAGCCGGCGACCGCGCGCAGCGCCGTGGTCTTGCCCGAGCCGGAGGGGCCGAGCAGGGCCATGACCTCGCCGGGCTCGACGGTCAGGTCGAGGCGGTCCAGCACGGTGTTGCCGCCGTACGCGACGCTGACCCCCTCGAAGCGGATGCCGCTCACGCCGACTCCAGCAAGGCCGCGGGCAGGTCGGCGATCGACTCGATGACGTGGGTCGCGCCGTGCTCGGTGAGCGTCGCGCGGTCGTGGGCTCCGGTGAGGACGCCCGCCACGACTGCGGCCCCGGAGCGGCGGCCGCAGAGCATGTCGTACGCGGTGTCGCCCGCGACCACGACGTCCCGTACGTCGTCGGCGGCGCCGGTGCGCAGGAACGCGGCGAGCACCATGTCCGGGTAGGGGCGGCCGCGGCCGCCCGCGTCGGCGGGGCAGAGGGTGAGGTCGGCCAGGCCGTGCCAGCCGAGGGCGTCGAGGATGGCGTCCTGGGTGACGCGGGCGAAGCCGGTGGTCAGTACGACGGTGCGGCCGTCGGCGCGGAGCTTCTCGATGGTCTGGCGGGCGCCGGGGATCGGGGCGATGAGCCCGCCGTCGACGAGCTCGCCGTAGGCCTCCTCGAAGGCGGAGTTGGCGCGCTGGGCCAACTCCTCCGTGCCGAAGAGGTGGCGGAAGACGGAGATCTTCGACTCGCCCATCGTGTCGCGGACGTACTGGAGCTTGGCCTCGTGGTCGGCGGTGCCCGGTTCGACGCCGATGCGCTCGGCGGCGAGCTCGAAGGCCCGCTCGACGAGGCCGCCGTCGGCGACGGTGGTGCCGGCCATGTCGAGGACGACCAGGCCGCGGTCGTTCCTCGTGCTCAGGTTGCTCAGGTTGCTCGCGTTGCTCAGGTTGCTCGCGTTGCTCGCGTTGCTCATGTTCTCTACCAGCCCAGTTCGTTCGCGGTGGTCTCGGCTATGGCGGGCGAGCAGGTCATCCCGCGGCCGCCGGGTCCGGTCACCAGCCAGACGCCGTCGGCCACCTGCTGGCGGTGGACGACGCGGGTGGTGTCGGTGCATTGCGCGTACACGCCCGCCCAGCGGTGCCGGATCTTCGGCAGCGGGCGGCCCAGGAAGGACTCGACGACCTCGGTGAGGTACTCGTACGGGTCTTCGAGGGTGTCGAACGCGAAGGGGTGCTCGTACTCGTGGGTGTCGCCGATGGTCAGTCCGCCGTCCTGGCGCTGGACCATCAGCAGCTGCATCTTGTGCGCGGCGGCGACCGGCGCCTGAGCCTGCTCGGCGTTGAGGGCGTCGAGGGCGTCGCTCTTGTACGCGGGGTAGTAGCGGAAGCTGTCGGCGTCCGCGATGGAGGTGGTGAGCTGCTCGCCGAGCGGGGCGGTCTGCATCATCTGGAGCCGGACGCGGCGCACGGGCAGGTCGGGGACCAGCTCGCGGACCATGCCGGACAGCCAGACGCCGGTGGCGAGGACGACGGCGTCGCCCCGGTGGACGTCACCGTGGTCGTCGCGGACGGCGCCGTTGCCGACGACCTCGCGCACCTCCCGTCCGGGCAGGAAGGTGTAGCGGCCGCTCGCCCTGAGGGCCTCGCGCAGGTGGAGTTGGGCGGTGCGCGGTTCGACGGCCGCGTCCCGCTCGCACCACAGGGCGGCCTCGAAGGCGCCGCGCAGGGCGGGGTTGATCTCCCGGGCCTTCGCGGCGGTGACCAGTTCGTAGCCCCGGGCGGCGGCGTCGGGGCGGGCGGCGGCCGCCTCGGCGACCGCGTACTCACGGGCGTTGCGCACCGGGGTGAGGGAGCCGATCGCGCGGAAGCCCAGGCCGGGCACCTCCGCGCCGATCCGCTCCCAGAGCTCGCGGGCCCGCAGGGCGGTGTCGAGCTCCTCGCCCCCGGCCCGTCCACTGACCCAGATCTGGCCGAAATTGCGCAGTGACGCGCCGCGGGCCTCGGCCTCTCGCTCGATCTGGACGACCTCGTGGCCGCGTTCGACTGCTTGCCAGGCGTGCATGGTGCCGACCACGCCGCCTCCGACGACTATGACTCTCACGTGCCCCACGGTGGCCGTGCCCCGTGGACCGGGGGGATCGCGACGGCAACGGGACGGTGAACAGCCCCCGACGCTTGGACTAGACCCGTTACCTTCTCGTGATATCCATACGCCCCTTTTCGCCGCCTTGCGCCGATCCGCTCGGGACTATTCGGGCCGCAGGTGGGTCGTGAAGCTGAACCGGTCACCACGGTAGAGCGAACGCACGCGCTCCAGCGGACGCCCGTCCTGGTCCCGCGAGAACCGGTGGATGAGCAGCATGGGGAGGGCCGGCGGGGTGCCGATCAGGAGGGCCTCGCGGGGGGTGGCGAGGACGGTCTCCAGCTTCTCGTCGGCGTCCCCGAAAGAGATCCCGAGCCGGTCGAGGAGGTATCCGTAGAAGGAGGAGTCGGGAGGGAACTCGCTGTCGAGGCGGGGCGCCCGCGCCACCCGGATGTACGTGCTCTCCAGGCCGACCCGCTCGTCGTCGGCGAGCAGTACGCGCTCCAGGTGCCAGACGGGCTCGCCGGGTTCGGCTCCGATGCCGGGGGCCAGCTCGGGCGGGCAGGGGAACTGCTCCAGCCCGATGAGGTTACGGCCGGGGCGGCGGCCCTGGCGGCGTACGCCCTCGGTGTAGCTCGCGAGGGAGAGGGGCTGTTCGAGCTTCGGGCCGGCGACGACGGTGCCGCGGCCGGAGCGGCGGAGCCGGCCCTCCAGGAGCAGCTCGCGCAGGGCCTGCCGTACGGTCTCGCGGGACACCTCGTACCGCTCGGCGAGATCCCGCTCGGTGGGCAGCGGACCGCCCTCGCCGAGGTCGTCGAGAAGGTCCGCGATGAGGGCCTTGACGGCGTAGTACTTGGGGATGCGGCCGTGCTCCGGGATGCCGGAACGGACGGGCGAGCCGGGGCGGTGGTGCAGGTTCTGTTCTTCCACCCTGGGACTGTACGCGGGCCGGGTGTACGGAGATCAGCGCGCCGGGGTGCGGGGGGTACCGGGGGTGCGGGGGATGTCGGCGGCCGGAGGGTCGGTCCGGGCGCGCAGGCGGCGGGCGGCCAGCAGGAGGCCGGCGCCGGCGGCGAGGGAAGCGACCCCGCCGATGCCGAGGAGCCGGTTGCGGGGGCCGGTGTGGGCGAGGGAGCCCGCGTCACCCGTCTGGGTCTCGGGGCCCTCGATGGAGAACCGGTAGCCGCCCGCCTCGCCGACCCAGTCGCCGTCGTCGGCCTTGCGCTGCACGAGGGCCGCGTCGGCGAGGACCTCGCCGGGGGGCGTGCCGGGGGCGAACGCCAGGCTGACCCTGACGGTCAGGGAGCCGCCGGCCCGGACGGCGAAACCGGAGAAGGCCTCGCCCCCGTCGAAGACGGCGATGATCTCGTCCCGGTCGCTCCGCTCCAGGCTGACGGGGAAGGTCCCGCCCGGGGCCTCGAACTCCATCCGGAAGTGGGCGGGGAGCAGGGCGTGCGCCTTGTCCGTGAACACCACGACGGGGTGGATGGCGGTGCACTCGGAGTTCGTGGTGTTGGTGAGGTCCAGGAACCACGTCTGCGGCCCGCCGCCGGTCCGGTACACGGCCGGCCCGCCGCGGATCCGCGCGCCGATGGGGAAGGCGCTGCTCTTCCCGTCGCCGCAGGTGGCCTCGATCCGCGACGGCAGCGCGGGCGCGGGGCGGGCGCCGCCGCCGTTGCCGACGTCGGCGGCCGCGAGCGGTGCGGAGAGGGCGACGGCGGCCAGGACGGGGACGGCGGAGAGGGCAAGGGCTTTGCGCAGTCGCATGGAAGACCTTCGCTTCGCTGCTCGCCGGACGGGAGGACGGTGAACGGGCTGAACGGGCTGGACGGGCTGAACGGGCCGGGCGGGGCGGGCGGGCCGGGCGGCCTGGCGGCTGACCCGGACGACCGAACGGCCCGATGGTAGGAAGAGGCGACAATCACCCCGGCCTCCCGGCACCCTCCCACGCGCCCGCACCCCCCTCCCCCCGCCACGCCTGCCGGCTCCCGCCTTACGCCTGATCGGATCAGCCGAGGACGAAGGGCACCCGCGCGGCCAGCGCACCGAGTTCCGCCCGCTCCGCGGGGGTCGGCGCCCGTCGGCCGGTACCCACGAGAAGCGCGTCGCGATCCGAGAACGAAGCGGGGAAGGCGGCGCCGGCGACCTGCTCCAGCAGCGCACGGGACCGGGCCAGCCCTTCCGGGGGCGGTGGGGGCGCGTCCGGGAGGTGCACGATCAGGTCGAGGTGGTGGAGCGTCCATTCCAGGACGTACGCGGTGAGGTAGTCGGCCACCGTGAGGACCTTGTCCTGGGTCAGCACCCGCAGCCCGGGGTCGGCGAGTTCCGCGGCACGCCCGGCGGCGGAGCCGACGTCGTCGAGGTGGAATTTGAGCAGGCCCGGATCCTCGTACGCGGCGGCCAGCCGCACGACCAACGCGTCGAGCGGATCCTCGCCGCCGGGCGGCTGATCGGCGACGTTCCAATAGCTCGCGGCATCGGCGGTCGGCTCGCCGGAGGCAGGGGTGACGAGGGTGATCAGAACGTCCTGCGCATCGATGACCAGATGACACACGAGATCCCGGACGAGCCACCCCCGACACCCGGAATCCCGCCCGAAATCCGCATCCGCAACCCCCTCCACGACCCCCCGCAAGGCCGCCCACGACCGCAAGAAGAGCTCCATACGAGCAACGTAGCCCCCACCCCCGGCCGGCCGCCCGATTCAGCCCCGCCGGTCCATCCCCGCCGCGCCGGCGTTTGAGGCGCGGGCTCTGGGGGCGGAGCCCCCGGGACGGGGTCCGGGGCTGCGCCCCGGGAAACGGAGTAAGGGCGGGGCGGGGAAAGCCCCGCGCAGCGGCCCCGGCGGCCCCGCCCCGCCTCCCGGCGGCCGCGGCCGCAGCCGAGGCCATCGCGAGGCGCAGGGCCCCGGGGCCGGCCCCCGAACACGACGCGCGCGCCGCCAGGCGGAGCCTCAGCCCACGCGGCCGAAGAGCGGGGCCAGGGCCAGTTCCGCCGCGCCCTCGGCGACACCGTCCTCGGACGCGGCGACCTCCGGAATCGGGCCGCCCAGGGTGCGGGCCTCCAGGACGCGGCGGACGCCCGTCGTGAAGACCTCCGGTGCGGAGTCCACCACGCGCCCTCCCAGCCACACCCGGTCCACGTCCAGCAGCGCGACCACGTTCGCGGCGCCCTCGCCCAGGATCCGGGCCGCCTCCTGGAGGTCCCCGCGGGCCACCGCGTCCAGGCACAGCACCTCCGCGCATCCGCGGCCTCCGCACCGGCAGGGCGGACCGTCCAGCATCAGGACCTGGTGCCCGAACTCCCCCGCGGCGGAACGTTCCCCGCGGAAGACCTCACCGCGGAGCCGGAGCCCGGCCCCCAGGCCGGTGCTGAGGTGCAGGTACACGGAGGTTCCGACGGCCCGGCGGCCGGGGACCGCGACCCCCGCGTTGGTGTCCTTGTCCAGCAGTACCGGCGGGGCGTCGGGCCCGAGCCGGTCCGCCACCGCCTGCCGCAGCGGGAACCCCTCCCACTCGGGGTATCCCGTCACCCGGCCCAGTACGCCGGCCCGCCAGTCGAGCGGTCCCGGCGCGGCGACGCCCACGCCCAGCAGGGACCCTGCGCCCGCGTCCCCGCACAGCCGGTCCACGGCTCGTACGACCTCGTCCGCGACGGCATCCGGTCCGGCCGCGAAGTCCAAGGGGCCGCGGATCCGCTCGACGACCGTGCCCAGCATGTCCACCCGTACCGCCCGCAGCTCGTCGCGGTCGGCGTGCACCCCGACGGCGTGCCGGGCGCCGGAGGCCAGCTGGAGCAGCGTCCGCGGCTTGCCCCCGGTGGACGCGCCACGGCCGGCTTCGGCGACGAGTCCCTCCGCGCGCAGCCGCCCCGTGATCTTGCTGACGGCCTGCGGGGTGAGGCGCGTGAGGGCGGCGAGGTCGGTGCGGCCCAGGCCCTCCAGACCCGCTTCGCGGAGCAGGGCGAGTACGAGCGCGTCGTTGTGACCCCGCAGCGCCGGTAGGTTCGCGCCGCTTCCGTTGCTTCCCCTACGCCAGTCCACCTCTCCATTGTCCACCTTCCTTGCACTTAAGCAACACTGTTGCCAAAGTGGATGCATGAACGCCTCCCCCTCCGCTTCCCCCTCCGCTTCTCCCACGCGGTCGAGCGGCCCCCTCCGCGTCGGCCTCATCGGTTACGGACTCGCCGGTTCCGTCTTCCACGCGCCGCTCGTCTCGGCCACCGACGGGCTCGTCCTCGACACGGTCGTCACCTCCGACCCCGGCCGGCAGGCCCAGGCGCGCGAGGCGTACCCCGGCGTCCGGATCGTCGGCACGCCGCAGGAGCTCTGGGACCTCTCCCCCGCCCTCGACCTGGTCGTCATCGCCTCCCCCAACAAGACCCACGTGCCGCTCGCGACGGTGGCCCTGGGCGCCGGCATCCCGGTCGTCGTGGACAAGCCGCTCGCCGCCACCGCCGCCGAGGCCCGCGAGCTCGCCGCCCTCGCCGACGAGACCGGCACGTTCCTGTCCGTGTTCCAGAACCGGCGCTGGGACAACGACTTCCTCACCCTGCGCCGCCTCATCGCCGACGGCGAACTCGGTGAGATCCAGCGCTTCGAGTCCCGTTTCGAGCGCTGGCGCCCGCAGCTCAAGGGCGGCTGGCGCGAGTCCGGAGCCCCGGAGGAGATCGGCGGCCTGCTGTACGACCTCGGCAGCCACGTCGTCGACCAGGCGCTGGTGCTGTTCGGCCCGGCCGTGCGCGTGTACGCGGAGACCGACGTGCGCCGGCCCGGCGCCGAGGCGGACGACGACACCTTCATCGCCGTCACGCACGCGAACGGGGTCCGCTCCCACTTCTACGTCAGCGCGACCACCGCACAGCTGGGTCCGCGCTTCCGCGTCCTCGGCTCCCGCGCGGGCTTCGTGAAGTACGGGCTCGACCCGCAGGAGGCGGCCCTGCGCGAGGGACAGCGGCCGGGCGTCGGGGACGCCCCGTGGGGCGAGGAACCCGAGCACCTGTGGGGCCGGGTGGGCTCCGGCGAGTCCCCGCTGACCGGCGGCGGAGCCCCGGTGCGGACCGCGCCGGGGGACTACCCGGCGTACTACGCGGCGGTCGAGGCGGCTCTGCGCGAGGGCGGCCCGGCCCCGGTCACCGCGCACGAGGCGGCGCAGTGCCTGGCCGTGCTGGAGGCGGCGCGGATCTCGTCCCGGGACGGGGTGACCGTCGAACTGAGTGCCGCCATGTCCTGAAAATGGACAGTTTGAGGGTCGAATGCGATCTATCCTGCACAGGTTGTAGATCATCACATGTGTGAAGAACGGAACCTGTCTGTGAAGCTGCCCCGGATCGCATCGGCCGTCGCCACCGCCGCGATGGCCCCGGCCGTCCTGCTCGCGTCTCCGGCCTTCGCCGCGGACACCCCGGCGCCGGCCGCACCGGCGGCTCCGACCGTGCCGGACCGGGCCGCGGACGAGCCGGCGGAGAAGCCGGAGGGCCGGGCGGCGGCCAGGCCGGCGGACCGGGCGGCGGACACGAAGACGGACACGAAGGCGGAGAAGCCGGCCGACGACCCCCAGGCCGCGAAGGACCGGGCCGCCGTCCAGGCGGTCCTGGCGGACCCGGCGAGCGGGCCGGGCGTACGCGAGGCGGCCGAGAAGGCACTCAAGGGATCGGCCGCGGACCTGCGGAAGTTCCTCGAGGTGGAGTGGGCGCGGGAGCAGTTCACCGATGACCGGGTACGGATCTCGCAGATCATCAACGGGGGCGGCCGGGCCGTACAGAAGGCCGGCAAGGCCGCGCTGAAGGCGGACACCCAGGCCGCGCTGACCGAGTTCCTCGAGCACGGGCAGCACACGGCCCGCTTCGAGGACGACCGGGTCGAGATGCTGCGGATGCTCCCCGGAGCGGGCCGGGGCATCACCGAGGCGGTCAACCGGCTGCTGGACAGCGGGACTCCGGAGGAGGTCCGCGAGTTCGTCGCGACGGGGCAGCACAAGATCCGGGCGGTGGACGACCGGGTGGCGCTGTTCGCGATGCTCGACGGGGCGGGCCCCGGCCTGAAGGAGGGAATCGTCAACCTCCTGAAGGGGAACCCGACCCCGGCCGAGCTGCGCACCTTCGTGACGACCACGCAGCACGAGCTGCGCGACGACGACAACATGGTCCTGATCTGGGCGATGCTGAACAAGGCCGGCCCGGAGCTGAAGAAGGCCGCGATCACCGCCATCAACGGCACGCCGGCGGACCGCGCCGAGTTCCTGAAGACCGGACAGTTCACGGCCCGCGACAAGGACAAGGCCGCGGCCGACGCGCAGACCGGCAAGCCGGACGCGGGCAAGGACGGCACCGGAAACGGCACCGGCACCGGCACCGGCACCCAGCAGACGGGGACCACCGCCACCGGTACTCAGCCGGTCGGCAACACCCACGTGACCACGGCGGGCGGCACCGGCGGCGCGCTCGCGAGCACGGGCACCCAGACCGCCCTGATCGCGGGCGGCGGCGCCGCCGCGCTCGGCGCGGGCGCCGGCCTGGTCTTCGCCAACCGGCGCCGCCGCCGCACGTCCACGAAGGGCTGACCCGCACCTCGTACGTACACGTACACGTACACGTACGCACACGTACGCACACGTACGGAAACGCAAAAGGGGCGGGACCGCGGATGGCGGTCCCGCCCCTCACACGCGAACGCGGAGCGACTACGCGCCCTTGAACTCCTGGCGCTGACGGCCGAGGCCCTCGATCTCCAGCTCCACGACGTCACCGGCCCGCAGGTACGGCTTCGGCTCCGGCTGGCCCATGGCCACGCCCGCCGGGGTGCCGGTGACGATGACGTCGCCCGGGTACAGCGTCATGAACTGGCTCAGGTACCGGACGACCTCGCCGACCGGGAAGATCTGGTCCGCGGTGTTGCCGTCCTGCTTGAGCGCGCCGTTGACCCACAGCTTCAGGTCCAGGTCCTGCGGGTCCGCGACCTCGTCGGCGGTGACCAGCCAGGGGCCCAGCGGGGTGAACGTCTCGCAGTTCTTGCCCTTGTCCCAGGTGCCGCCGCGCTCGATCTGGAACTCGCGCTCCGATACGTCGTTGACCAGCGCGTATCCGCCCACGTGAGCCAGGCCCTCCGCGGCGGAGGACAGGTAGCGGGCGGTGGCGCCGATGACGACGCCGAGCTCGGCCTCCCAGTCGGTCTTCACGCTGCCGCGCGGGATCAGCACGGTGTCGTCCGGGCCGACCACGGTGTCCGCGGCCTTGAGGAAGAGGATGGGCTCGGCCGGCGGCTCCGCGCCGATCTCGGCGGCGTGCCCGAAGTAGTTCAGCCCGATGCCCACGATCTTGCCGATGCGGCCGACCGGCGCACCGATCCGCAGCCCTTCCGCGTCCAGGACCGGAAGCTCGCCGGACTCCGCCGCGTCCCGTACCCGGGACAGCACGGATTCGTCGGCGAGCAGGGCGCCGTCCACATCCGTGATCAGGCCGGACAGGTCGCGCAGGGACCCGTCCCGGTCGAGCAGCGCGGGGCGCTCTGCCCCGACCGGTCCGACGCGCAGCAGCTTCATGGGCATTCTCCCGTGGTCGTGGGTGGTCGGCCCATGGGCGAGCCCGGGGCCTGCCGATGGGTTGCGGCCATCGGAGAATTGGTTGATCCTCCAAGATGCCCGGCCAATCCGCAAGACCCTGTTCACAGACTGGAACGCTTGCGGTGCTGGAGCCAGGCCCGCTCGGCCACGGACCACGCGGTGGTGGTCACCAGGTACAACCCGGCCGCCAGCGGCACCACGGCCGCCGTGATCAGCGTCCCGAACGACAGCAACGGCAGTACGCCGCCCAGCTTGCGCAACGCCGCCTGCTGCTCGGCGCTCACGTTGGCGGCCGCGACCGGGACCGGGACGGGCGCCTCGGCGGCGGCCCGCCGCCCCCGTACGGCACTCCACGCGGCGACCGCCGCGATGGCCGCGAACAGCCCCAGGAACACCAGTCCCTGCGCCCCGAGGAAGCCGCCCGCCCCGAGGGCATCGCTCCACCGGGCCCCGAGCGGCGCGGCGAACAGCCGGTGGTCCAGCAGTTCTCCGGACGAGGAGAAGGCCCGGTACATCAGGAAGAACACCGGCAGCTGGAGCAGCACGGGCAACAAGCCGGCCATCGGCGTCGCACCGCGGAACGCGGCGCGGTTCAGCGGGTGCAGGGCGAGCCGTACGAGCACGGTGAACAGCACGATCGCGGCAGCGGTCGCGGACTCGGCCAGTACAGGCTCCAAGAGCCGGCCCAGCTCTTCAACAAGGCGGGTGAAAACGGACACGCGGGCCCTCCGAGGGGTCTCGTCAACGTCGAAAGAGGTGCATTTCGGCGTGACGACCACGAGGGGCAAACCGACGAACGAAAGGGAGAGGAACGAGGAGGAAGGATGCCCCTACGCGGCCGTCAGGACGAGACGGCCGGGCGCCCTGGGCCGCGACCGGCCCGAGGCGTCGGGATCGCGCTGCGGCAGGAACGCCGTGCGCTGCTCGCGATCACGTATCGCGGTGCGTATGCGGTGGGGCGGCACGGGCCGTACGAGCCGGGCGGCCAGGGCCGCGGCGCCCACGGCGACGGTGGCGGCGAGGGCGACCACGACGGCGCCCAGCCCGCCCTCCCCGACGAACAGCCCGAGGAGCCCGACGACCCCGGCGAACAGGAGCAGGGACATCAGCAGCCGCCGACGATCAAGCCGTGCCATGCCGAGCCCCCCTCCCAAGATCCGATCGCTACCACCACAACCAAGAACGCGATCTATCTCCTCAAGGTTCCCCAGACCACGAGCCGATATCTGGAGGTGTACTCGGGCGTGCAGGTGGTCAGCGTGATGTACGCGCCGGGTTCGCCGTACCCGTACTCCGGCCGGACCGTACTGTGCGGCACGGGCGCGATCACCCCGGTGTCCCGCTCGCTGGTCTCCCCCAGCGTCTTGCCGACCACGTACGTGTACCGCTGCCCCCGCACGTCGACGATCAGCTCGTCCCCGGCCCGCAACCGGTTGATGTACCGGAACGGCTCGCCGTGGGTGTTGCGGTGCCCGGCGAGCGCGAAGTTCCCCTGCGCCCCGGGCTGCCCGGTCCCGGGGTAGTGCCCGGCGTACCCCTTGTCCAGCACGGCCCGCTTGTCGACGCCCTGCGCGATGGGCACGACGACCCCGAGCCGCGGAATCCGCAGGACCCCGTACGCGGACTCCCGCGCGGGCGCCCCGGCCCCGGCCCCGGCCCCGGAAGGCGACGAAGAAGGCGCCGGACCCGCGGCAGACCCGGAACCGGAACCGGCCCCGGACACAGCCCCAGACCCAGGATCTGCCCCGGACCCGGACCCGGGATCGACAGGAGGACCCCACCGTCTCTCCAACTCCCGGACTTCCTCATGGGCGGAGGCGAGGGCCTGCCGGTTGGTCCACCACACCTGGTGCACCACCAGCAACAACACCACCACGCCCACGGTGACGGCCAGTTCCGCAGCCCCCCACAGCACCCCGGCAAGACCGGCTCGCCGCCCGCGCCGGCCGCCCCCCTGCACCACCACACGCATGTGATCCCGCACGGGCCGCACCTTAAGACCTCCCCCGTCAACAGACCAGGGCAGTACGGTGTGAACCATGCGCCCTGACACGCCAGCCGAGCACATCGCCGAAGCCGAGCGCCTCATCCGCACGGCGACCCGTTACCCCGAGGACCAGGAGCCCCTGCTCCTCCAGGCCGCGGCCCACCTCGAACTGGGTGACGCCCGGGACCGCGCCAGCGCGCTGTACGACCAACTCCTCGCCTCCTCACCCGCCGATCCGCACCTGATCAAGGCGCTCCAGGCGGCGAACCTGTGGGAGTACGGCCACGAGGCCGAGGCCCGCGCCCTCATCCAGGGCATCCGCGCGGCGGCCCCGGCGGATCCGGCCCCCTGGGAGGTCATCGCGGAAACCCTGGAGGCGCACGACGAGTTGACCGCGTCGGAGGAGTGCTTCACCGAGGCCGCCGGCCTCCTCATCGCGGAGAACGCGCCCCTCACCCAGGCCACCACGGCCCTCCTGACGGGCCGGCACCGGGTCCGCCGCCTCCTCGGGCTCCCGCACGACGAGTGGGACATGGTCGCCGACACCCGCCACATCGGCCCGATCCCGCTGGACGAGCTGCACGACCCCAAGCGCATCTGGGCCCTCGGCTCCGACGACCCGGCCGAGCTGCGCGCCGAGATCGCCCGCCTCCGCGCCGAACTGGGCGACCGCCGCGCCGCCCTCTCCCGCCCGTTCCCGGTGGCGATCCTGCACTGGCCCGCCCGCGAACTGGCCGAACTCCTCACCTCGTACCCCACCCTGGCGGTGGAGTACCCCTCGCACGAGGCCCACCTGGCGCACATCGAGTCCTCGCTGCGCGCCCTGGCCGCGTCGGGTACCACGAACCTGGGCATCGTCACGGCCAGTGTCCCCTCCTACGAGGCCTTCGCGGCATCCGAGAAGACCTCCCCGGCCTCCCCGTCACTCCTCCCGGAGTACGCGACGACCCTGGCCGCCCGCGGCAAAGCCACCCCCTGGCCCCCCACCCCGCCCCCC